>NZ_CP104210.1 GCF_025244765.1 Empedobacter stercoris
AGAAAATAAAAATATATAAAATAATGATAACCAATAAATTAACTCCACCAAGTGGAGTTCCCTCTCGCCCCTCACTATTCCGATCAAATTTCACGTAAAAAAGAGTTCCGATTTTTACTTTCCTTTTTTCTGAAAAGGCAATATTGTGATTTACTATGTCCGTACAAATCCATATCTTGCATCTAATTGAAATTTTAAGACATTTTTTAAGAAAAATTAGCTTAAAAAAAAACCATTTTAGAAAAGAAAAAACGAAAAAAAAGAAAGCCATTTCAACAAGTGCAGCATCACTAAATTTTATATAAAAAGTGAAACGGCTTTATGCTAAAATTTAATGGTGCGAAACTTACCTTTGTTTTCTTTTGATTTGTTTGGAGAAGCTCCAGATAAAATGCTGTTGGAAGAATTATAACTCTTGATGAATTTTATTCGCAATCACATGAGCGGTATTTTTTACATAAGGATCTGAATAGGCTTCATCGGCATTTGAAATAAAGTGCCTTAAAATGGCTTCAAGTGCATAAGCTTCATGATACTTGAATGAGATTGTAAATATTTTATCGTTTTTACGCTCTGTAATCGCTTTTCTAAGTAATTTACTATATAAGTCATCAGAAATTGACAAAATAGCTTTAAACACAAAATTTTCCGCCTTAAATCCATTTTCATAAATACTCAAAATCTGCAAAATTGCATTTAGATTACTTACATTCAATTTGAGTTTGATTTTTTGCATTGTTTTAAAATCGTTTCGCTTTCAAATTTATGGTTAAACATTCAATTTGAGCAACAAAAATACATTAATGAATTAAAAATCAGTTAATTAAATTAGATAAATTTATCAAAAATAAAAAAATCCGCCCCCCCCTGGTGCGACCTGCGGTCTGCTATTTCCTTTTTTTTGTTTTGTTTTTTTCACTCCAACGAAAACAGTGCATTTCACGCAAGCTCCAAAAAGTGATTTTTCGAAGAAAATCACACCCTTAAAAACTAAAAAATTACCATGTTTTTGTATTAATTAAACATAACATATCTAACATAACTTATCGGCTTTCGATAAAAAACGAATATAAGATTAATAATCAGTATATATACAAGGTTTTAAAAAATACTAAGTACGAGTTTTTGAATACTTAAGTACGAGTTTTTGAATACTTTTTTAAAACTTAAAAACGAGTTTTTGAATACTTTTAACGAGTTATACTTTTGTAACTCGTTTTATTTTTTATATTTGTATTCATTAACTCGTAATAAAATTACTAATCAATGAAAATCAATAATAAAGAGGTGTTACAATCTTATATTTTAACTACTGCTAAATATGATTATTCTGTTTATGAAAAACGTATTTTATACCGATTGATTGAAGTTTTTCAGAAATATACTACTGGTAACAAACTCAATGATAAAGTAAAAATACAAAAAGACTTATTTGATGTAAACATAGTTACATTACCTGTTTCAATGTTTTTAGTGAATGAAATAGATAAAAATCATCATAGAATTAAAGAGGCTTTAATACGGTTAGAGAATAAAATATTTGAATACGAAGATGATTCTACTTGGCAATTAATTAGACTTATTTCGGAACCGAAAATAGAAAAATATGAACAAACAGCTACTTTTAGAATTAACCCAAAAATTGTAGAAGCTTTCTTAGATTTTTCAAAAGGATTTAAAAAATACGAGTTAAAAATAGCAATGGAATTTGAGAGTGTTTACTCTATGCGTTTTTATGAATTATTATCTAATCAAAAGACGCCTATTAATTATTCTGTTGATACTTTAAAAGATTTGTTTAAAGTGTCTGAAAAATATAAAAGAATAAATGATTTTTTTAGATATGTAATAGAACCTGCAAAAAAAGAACTTGATAAATGTTCTCCTTACACGTTCCATTACGAACCAATCAAAACAGGTCGTAAAATTACAGGCATTCGTTTTATTCCAATCCATCAACCGCAATTTGAAGATGAATCTTTGAAGAAACAAAAGGCATTAAAACAAATGTCTAATCGTTGGTATATTCCAAAAAACATAGAAGATTATTTAAAGTACAATTACGAGTTTACCAATAAGGAGTTAAACAACAATCTTAGCTTATTTGAGAGTTTACACAATCATCTTTCTGAAGAAGAATTATTGGATTTCTTAGTAGAACTAAAAGCTCAATCTGTACTATATGAAATCAAAAATCTAAAAGCATATCTTATTGGTTCATTGAAACACAAAGCTGAGCAGATTTTTGAACAAAAACACATGAAAAAGTAGGATGACAAAAGTATGTCATCTATATATTTTGACATACTTTTGTCATAGTTTCAAACTTTTGTTATTATGAATTACATAGACGTAAAAGAAGCTGTTAAAAAAACAGGAAAAAGCGAGAGAACAATAAGAAGACTGTTTGCTAACTCTGAATCTGTACCATACTTACAAAAAAAAGGGAATAAAACTTTAATAGAAGTTAATTATCTGTTTTCCATTTACGACCCTTTAAATGACACTAAAAAGCCACAAAGGCAAAAGTATGACATAACCGAAATTTGGCAGAAGCAAGAAGATATAAATTCTTTAAAAACAAAAATTGCTTTATTTGAACAAGAATTAAAGAATAAAGAGTTGCTTTTACAAGAAAAAGAGGGTAGAATAATCGACTTACAAAAGACAATTCTCCTTTTAGAAGCCCCAAAAAAAGAACCGGAATTAAACCAAACAGAACAAATACCGGGAAAGAAAAAAAGATGGTGGCAATTTTAGATATACACTTCCTTGTTTAGTTAGTTTTTCACTTTATTATAACTAATTTAAGGCTAATATCCTACCTAAGTAAAATAAGATTAGGTAATCACTTTTTTTAAAAAAAAAGTGATTACTGCTATTATAAAACGCTGAATATAATGCAATTAAATTAAAAATTTTAATTCCTTTATTTTTTTTCTGCATTAATGCGTTAAGATATTAAATAATAAACTTTTTAAATTCCTATAAAATACTAACTATCAATACTTAAATGTATTTTTCAGAGTTCTAAAAAAGTAGGCGGTATTTAATAGCAAGATGTGTCTTTGTTCGTACAAACTTTTCAAGTTCTAAACCAAAAACTTCTTGCCTTTTTGACAAAAGGGAAAAAAATCTACGGAACTTGATTTTAAAATTCTATTTATCTAAATAGAATTGACCGATATAAATAAACGTAAAAAAACGAATTTAGAGGATTCTAAATGCGTTGGTTTGTGTGAAGGTATTTATTCAAAACGGCACTAATTTAAAATCAATAATTTAACCCGAATTGTTTTGGTGTATAATAAGAATTATGTTAAGTAATGAAATAGATTAATAAAGTATCAATTGTAGAGTTTCGTGATCCATGATTGAGAATTTAAAAATTTTAAATAAAAACCTCGCTATTCATACAAATGTTATTTAGATAATATAGACTATCAAAGAATTTATTACTTTTAACAAAGTAATTACACGAAATACGGATATAGGGAATATTTCACGAAACTTTTCTATTATTTACTTCGTAAATTACTATGTTATAGGCAATATTACGACCGACCGTACTAAAAGAAAAAGTTCGTATATTTGCAAAACACAAAAACTTAAACAACTCGAAATGTAAAATATAATTTCTTTCAGACAAATCAGAACAACAACCGCAAAGCGGTCGCTGTATTGTTTCATCTTTTAAAGAAAGGAATTATGCTTACTTTACAAAACATTTCATATACACATCCAAACAAAGATTTACTGTTTAGCGACATCAATCTGACAGTAAACAATCACGAAAAAACTGCGTTAATCGGTAACAACGGAGTTGGAAAATCTACTTTGCTCAAAATTATAGCAGGCGAACTTCAACCAACCATCGGACAAATAAACGTTGAAGCCGAACCGTATTATATTCCGCAGATTTTCGGTCAGTTCAATCATTTGACCATTTCACAAGCGTTGAAAATTGATGAGAAACTAAACGCTTTGAAAGAAATTCTAAACGGAAACACAAGCGAAGAAAATTTTAATTTGCTCAATGACGATTGGACAATCGAAGACCGTTGCACAGAAGCATTAAACTATTGGCAACTTAACGATTTTGATTTATCACAAAAAATGGAAGCATTGAGTGGTGGACAAAAAACAAAAGTTTTTCTTGCAGGAATTTCCATTCATCAACCCGAATTAGTTTTATTAGACGAACCAAGTAATCATTTAGACATCACGAGCCGACAACTTTTGTATGACTTTGTTCAAACCACAAAAAGCACTTTAATAATCGTGAGCCACGACAGAAAATTACTTAATATTTTGAATAACGTTTGCGAATTGAGCAAATACGGAATTAAAGTTTATGGTGGTAATTACGACTTTTATAAAGAACAAAAGCAAATAGAAAACAACGCTTTGAGCCAAGACATTCAAAGCAAAGAAAAAGCGTTGCGAAAAGCGAAAGAAAAAGAAAGAGAAACTTTGGAGCGACAACAAAAATTGGACAGTCGTGGCAAAGGCAAACAAGAAAAATCGGGCGTTGCTCGAATAATGATGAACACTTTGCGAAATAATGCGGAAAACAGCACTTCAAAATTGAAAAGTGTTCACGCAGAAAAAATCGGAGGACTTTCGCAAGACTTACAAGAACTTCGTTCTTCTCTACCCGACATTGATAAAATGAAATTTGGCTTAGATAATTCAGATTTGCATAAAGGGAAAATTCTGTTCACAGCAACAGACATCAACTTTGGCTATGGCAACAAGCCACTTTGGAAAGACAAACTAAATTTTCAAATTACAAGTGGGGAACGCATTGTTTTGAAAGGAAAAAACGGTTCAGGAAAAACAACTTTAATTAACTTGATTTTAGGAAATTTAGAACCGCAATCAGGAACAATTTACCGAGCAAACAATAAATCGGTTTATATTGACCAAGATTATTCTTTGCTCGACAACACGTTGAAAGTTTACGAACAAGCCCAACAATTTAACACTTCGGCATTGCAAGAACACGAAGTCAAAATTCGTTTAAATCGTTTTTTGTTTGCCAAAGACGATTGGGATAAACCTTGCATCTTATTGAGTGGTGGAGAAAGAATGCGTTTGTTATTGTGTTGCTTGACTATTAACAGCAAATCGCCCGACATTATTATCCTTGACGAACCAACTAACAATTTGGATGTTCAGAATGTTGAGATTTTGACAACAGCCATAAATGAATATCAAGGAACAATAATTGTTGTATCGCACGATGAAACATTTTTGGAGCAGATAAATATAGAACGAACGATTGAACTCTGAAAAATACTGCCTGTAACAAGGGTTTTGCAAAATGGCGGGTTTCCGTCTAAGTTGAAAGTTTTCGTCTTCGTAATCCGCAAAAGCCAATTTTATTGGCTTTTTTTGTAATTTAGCAAATAAAAATTGGCTTTTGCTACGTGTCGTCTAAATCGAAACTTCCGTCTTCGATTTTCTGCCACTTCGCAAAGCCCCGAAACGTTAGCGGGCATTGTGAAAGATACCAGCATAACAGTTAAACATTGATAAATGAAAAAAAACTACTTTGGATATTAATTTTAGGACTGATAATAATCAGTTGCAAACAAAGGAAAACAGAAATGAAAGAGAAAATAATTAAAACAAACGGCATTGAACTCTGTACGGAAAGTTTTGGAAATAAGAAAAATCCAGCAATCCTTTTGGTAGCAGGTGCAACCGTTTCAATGCTGTATTGGGACACTGAATTTTGCCAACAATTATCTGAAAAAGGATTTTTTGTTATTCGTTACGACAACAGAGATGTAGGAAAATCCACTAATTATGAACCAGGTTCTACTCCATACGATATTGTTGACTTAACTAATGACGCTATTTCAATATTGGATGGCTACAAGATTGACAAAGCACATTTTGTGGGGATTTCTTTGGGCGGACTAATTTCTCAAATAGCATCAATAAAGTTTGCCGACAGAGTTAACTCCTTAACTCTTATGTCATCAGGCCCTTGGGGAGACTCAGACCCAACTATACCTGAAATGGACACGAGTATTTTAGATTTCCATAGTAAAGCAGGTACAGTCAATTGGACAAATGAAGACAGTGTGGTAAACTATTTAATTCAGGGTGCAGAATTAATGAGTGGCAAGAAACAATTTGACAAACAAAGAAGTGAAAAACTGATAAGAGCTGAGTTCAATAGAGCCAACAATTATATAAGTATGTTCAATCACGCTGCATCGCAAGGTGGTGGTGGTGAAGAATATTGGAACAGATTAAACGAAATCAAACAACCCACCTTAATTATCCACGGAACAGACGACAAAATTTGGCATTATAAGAATGCAGGTTTTTTACTAGAAAAAATAAAAGGTTCAAATCTAATCACCCTTGAAGGTACAGGACACGAATTACACGTTGATGATTGGAAATCAATAATTGATGGAATAGAAAAACACATAAATGACTGATAAACAAAAACAACGCCCCGCGTGGGCCTATACGCTGCCGGCAGCACTGCTGCTGATGGCTCCTTTCGACATCCTCGCTTCACTGGCGATGGATATTTATCTCCCTGTCGTTCCAGCGATGCCCGGCATCCTGAACACGACGCCCGCTATGATCCAACTCACGTTGAGCCTCTATATGGTGATGCTCGGCGTGGGCCAGGTGATTTTTGGTCCGCTCTCAGACAGAATCGGGCGACGGCCAATTCTACTTGCGGGCGCAACGGCTTTCGTCATTGCGTCTCTGGGAGCAGCTTGGTCTTCAACTGCACCGGCCTTTGTCGCTTTCCGTCTACTTCAAGCAGTGGGCGCGTCGGCCATGCTGGTGGCGACGTTCGCGACGGTTCGCGACGTTTATGCCAACCGTCCTGAGGGTGTCGTCATCTACGGCCTTTTCAGTTCGATGCTGGCGTTCGTGCCTGCGCTCGGCCCTATCGCCGGAGTATTGATCGGCGAGTTCTTGGGATGGCAGGCGATATTCATTACTTTGGCTATACTGGCGATGCTCGCACTCCTAAATGCGGGTTTCAGGTGGCACGAAACCCGCCCTCTGGATCAAGTCAAGACGCGCCGATCTGTCTTGCCGATCTTCGCGAGTCCGGCTTTTTGGGTTTACACTGTCGGCTTTAGCGCCGGTATGGGCACCTACTTCGTCTTCTTCTCGACGGCTCCCCGTGTGCTCATAGGCCAAGCGGAATATTCCGAGATCGGATTCAGCTTTGCCTTCGCCACTGTCGCGCTTGTAATGATCGTGACAACCCGTTTCGCGAAGTCCTTTATCGCCAGATGGGGCATCGCAGGATGCGTGGCGCGTGGGATGGCGTTGCTTGTTTGCGGAGCGGTCCTGTTGGGGATCGGCGAACTTTACGGCTCGCCGTCATTCCTCACCTTCATCCTACCGATGTGGGTTGTCGCGGTCGGTATTGTCTTCACGGTGTCCGTTACCGCGAACGGCGCTTTGGCAGAGTTCGACGACATCGCGGGATCAGCGGTCGCGTTCTACTTCTGCGTTCAAAGCCTGATAGTCAGCATTGTCGGGACATTGGCGGTGGCACTTTTAAACGGTGACACAGCGTGGCCCGTGATCTGTTACGCCACGGCGATGGCGGTACTGGTTTCGTTGGGGCTGGTGCTCCTTCGGCTCCGTGGGGCTGCCACCGAGAAGTCGCCAGTCGTCTAACCGACGACTGGTAGCAGGCCCGCTCCGATGCGGCGCACTAACCATCGAAACCTCGTGAATGTCGGTATCCTGTCTGGCAGGATACCGCTCATTTCCCTTGTTCAGTTCAACATCGCATTGGCAAAATGGCGGGTTAAGTTCAAAATTCAACTTTTGTGCTTTTTATTCCGCCGAATGTGTCCCACATTCAGCTTTTTTTTAATAATTTAGCTTCTGTGGAAACACATCGGCTACGTCACTGCTAAATTGAACTTTCGGTTCAATTTATCCGCCACTTCGCCAATGCGTTTCCCGTTGTACGACATAGTAAAACCGAACCAAACAAAATGAAAGTCAGAGAAGAAAAGTTAAGAACAATTATAGAATGGTCGGAGAAAAACGAAGATGTAAGAGTTCTTCTTCTGACAAGTTCACTTGTAAATCCTTTAGCACTTGTTGACGAATTTAGTGATTTAGACATTGAATTTGTTTTTGAGGATAATACAAATTACATTTCAGACAAAAGCTGGACGCTTAAATTCGGAAATCCAATTGCTATGATTGAAGAAGACGAAAGTTGTTTTAACCATAAACACGCAATGAAAATGCTACTTTATGAAGACGGTGTGAAAGTAGATTTTAAACTTTACAGCAAATCAAAATTTATAAAGGAAACGCAAGAGAAAGAATTACCAGAAGATTGGGATATTGGTTATAAAATTTTAATTGATAAAGATGGTATTACAAAGCAAATGCTGAAACCAACTTATCAAATTTCCATTATCAAAAAACCGTCTGAAAAAGAGTTTCAAAATCTAATAAACGATTTTTGGTGGGACACAACTTACGTGGCAAAGTGTCTTGTGAGAGATGAAATATTCTATGCGAAATTTATGTCAGAAACCGTTATTCGCACAGAATATTTAATTCCTTTAATTGAATGGCACATTGCAAGTGAACACAATTGGAACATAACGACCAATAAATATGGACGACTTTTCAAAAAGTATCTTAACCAGGAAATGTGGGCTAAAACAGAACAAACATTTTCAGGGAGCGATATAAAGGAAAATTGGACTGCTCTATTTTCAATGACTGATTTAGTTTCAGAAATAGGAACTGAATTGTCAAAAAAATTAGAGTACAAATACCCGGATAAATTAGAAAATGACATACGAAAATATTTAGCTGGACTAAAACCCAAAACATAACTACGTCGTACAACATCGTATTGGCAATAGGCGGGCTGAACGGCTTCGTATCAACGGAAGTGCAAAATTCAACTTCTGTTCTTTGATTAAAGTTCAGTGCTAAAAATCCCGCCCATCGCCAATACGCGGCACGTTGTACGCAACCTTACTAAAACTAAATTATTAAATGAGTTCACTCGGTACAAATCTTATTCAAGTCATAAAAGATAAAGAATTTCAAACTGTTACCAAAGACTTAACTGAAGTGGTAATTGATTCAAATATTGCTGAAGGATTACTAAAAGATGTCCCACTACTTTCAACAATTATAGGAACTTTTAATACAGTAACCAATATCAAGGATAAGCTATTTCTTAAAAAAATTCTTACATTTTTATATGAACTAAAATCAATTTCTGAAAATAAAATAGAAGAAGATTTAAAGTATAGAACAAAAGTTGGCGAAAAATTATTATTTATTATTGACAAGTGTGAAGACACAGACAAAGCATCACTTACTGGTTTACTTTTTAAATCATTTTTAGAGAAAAAAATTGATTATGACCAATTCATTACAGGAACAAATATTATTGAAAAAACTCCGTTGCCTGATTTAATGTTTTTCATAGAAAATGATGTTGAAGAATTGGAATTAGACAATGGTGGTTCTGAATTTGTATCATATGGCTTAATGGAAATCAGAGTAACAAAACCCAATATTAAAGTTGGTGATGAAAAATATTATGGAGATAAATATATTCCATCAGATAATGAAATATTAGCAGATCGTTTAGAAATTACAGATTTTGAAATTGTAGCTAGTATAAGTTGGATTGGACAAATCCTTAGAGAAAATTTATGTAAAGAATAAAAGACAGCGTACAACTTCGGTTCAGTAAAAGCTATAACACCTTTTATGTAAAATATAAACCTCCATTTGGAGGTTTTTTCATGTCATTATCCTAAGTTTTTTGCAACAAATAACACACCTTGCTATTTTCTATTTTAGCATAAAAATTAATAAAAGTGACACTTTTATACTACTTGCTTATTTCTATGAAATACTACTTTTTAAAATCCCATAACTATACTATATATCAACAACTTACAATAAAAATTACTACTTTTTTAAAAAATATTTACTAATTTATTTTTGTAAAAACTTAATAATCAAAGGAATAGAATTTTGAATCTCGGTCTCCGTGATTACTGCTTGCTATTCCTACTTTCATTTGGAATACCTATTTTACTTCCTTTTTTAATACATTTAGATTGTTTGTGTAAATACTAAAAATATATTATCTATATATTAATAACGAATTGACTATAAGTTGTTTAACATTATTTTTAAAACAATTATATATGATTTATATATTTTTA
>NZ_CP104211.1 GCF_025244765.1 Empedobacter stercoris
GTACTGGTAACCTAGTTCATTCATCAGCTCTTGCCAATCGGCTCTAAGAGGGTTAGAACCATAATATAAATCTAAAAGTTTAGGGGTAATACATAGGTTAAATTTCCATAAATATCATACACGTAATACGTGTCGTGTCGGCCGTCATTTGTATCGATTCGTTTTAAAACAATCTGCCCCTCTTTGTTTTTGAATTCAACAATAGGTTGACCATTTTCATCAGTAGTCACAGTTTTATACAATGTCCCATCTCCATAATAGACTGGTGAAAGTCGTCTCGTTAGCTCTATCTCATATATTTTGAAGTGGTATTATAAGTTGTCTTTACATCGAAAATAATGACTTCATCATTGGATTTATTTGTTTGATAATCAAATTTAATTTCATGTCCTGAACCTTTCATCCAATCTCTTCCTGGAGCTGCTTGTGACAATACTCGATTTAGAGGTGAATTCTCAAATGTTTTTTCTGAATAAGGGATATAATCTCCTGTTGTTTCTAAATAAAAAGTATCTCCTGTATTCTCAGTATTTAGTTGATTACTTGCTCCAGAAATAGGAAAAGGAAGAAATTCTTTGGCTTGACGTCCAAAACCATCATATTCATAAGGAGTTACAATCGTAGTGCCTGTTGGAGAACCGCCAACTTGTAAGGTTTGTTTTTTCACGTCCTAGACCATCAAAATAAACAACAGTTTCTTTCTTTTCAGAACAATCGGCTTTTAAACATTCGACTGTTTTAATGTAATTCTCTGTAGAGGTTTGTGCATATACACTACCACTTCCTAAAGCTAGAAGCGTACTGTATATAAAATTTTTATAAAAGTGTTTCATTTCGCTCTAGCTTAAGGTTGTTTGTAGTTGTACTTGAAAGTTTTTAAAACTTCTTGTTTATCATTTCTGATTTCTTCTAAACGGTTAGCAGTATCGTATTTGTAATATTCTGTTTGGCCGTTTGGTCCTGTAATACTTGTGACACCAATAAGTGGTTGATATATATAAGACGTGACCATAGCTTGGGGTAATGCTGTACGTAACTAGCAATGAATCTTTCGTTAAAGTACCATTGTTACTTAATGTTTCTAAATTTTGAATAAAACTATTCACCTCTGATAAAGAGGCTCCTTCTATTTTAGCTATTGGATATTGACTATTGTAACCCCAAATAATCGAAACTGGAAGTCCATTTTTAGGAGTATACTGAGTAATATTACCATAATTATCATAGCTGTTATACGCAATAACATCATCACCTTCTACAAATTGATTACTACCCTTTTTCTGAAATACACGTGATTTTTGAACAATTCCGTTAAAATCATTATACTCATTATAAAGAGCTGAAATTACATTTCCACCATTTTTTTGAGAACAGTTATTGGTTCTGAAATTCTATTTTGAGCTGTTAATTTATCAGCCATAGCATTTCCTTTCCAATCTGGTGGGTATTGGTATTCGGTTGATAATGTTTCACCTTTACTATTTGTTGTAGTTTGTTTTGTTAATTGTAAATGGTTTGGGCTATCGTAATTGTAAGTAACATTCTGATGTTACTGCACCTCCTGTTAAGTAGTCTTTGGTAATAGTTTTTGTAGGTTTTTACTGTGCGGCTAAAATTTTGATAACGTTCTATAGAATAATTATATAACCATGTGTCCATAACAGGAAATTGATATTCATAATCTTTTTTAAAAACCCAGTTTGTTATAACATTATTATCCTTTATGGAATTATAAAAATTTTCAGTTTCAGTTAACAAAATATTATTGGAATTAAAATTTTTAGATTTTAACAATGAACTAGAATATCCTTCAGAATTATTTGAACTAGGAACTCCATATATTTTAGCTCCTTGGTAGTTATCACTATCATTATCAGAGGTGATGTGAAAATAATCTTCTTTGTATCCATTATTTTGATTATTTAAATTTGAAATAGAAGTAATGATTCCATATCCAACAGATTGAGATCTTGTATTGTAAAGTTGATTTATGGAAGAATTATTAACACTTAATTTAATGGCATCATGTATAGGTCCTGGACGCTACCATTAATAGAGCAAGTAATTGTAATAGCTGATTTGTCATATAGTTTTGGTGGGTTAACTTCCTTTATTGTCGTAAAACCAGTATTTCGTTCAACAAAAGTATTATAAAAATAATCTTTTTTATTTGTGTTATTAGTCCCGTCAAAATCTGTTGTAGATTTAACTCTTACGCCTCCATAAAACACTTCATAAGTATATGGTTCATACCTCATATTATACTTAAAGTTAACATGTAACTCAACTCGATCTAATCTTGTATCAGCCTCAATAGTAACTCTATATTTATTATTATTAATTGTTTTAATTGGACTGAAATTTATTTCATTTGTAGGTTGATTTTCCCCCACAGTTTTTATAATTTTATCATATCGTCCTTTTCCTGTGAAAATTAATGTATTCTGTCCATTTGTTATATTGTGTATACTCACACTATAAACATCATGAAAATCAATAACATCATTTTCTCTACCAGGACATTTACTTGCAGTATAACTTGATGTAAAATGAATCGATTGTCCATTACTAATGAATTCAAACGATTTTTCAGGAGTACTACTACCACCGCAAGCATCTTTATTTGCTTCTAAATAGCTAGAATCAAATATTTCTCTCATTCCATTTACATTGCTTGAATTACTTTCATATTCAATATTAGAATACCCTTTTGTTGGATATGTAATTCTTTTTAACATGCCATAGTAAGCGGTAGTTGGGTTAACGCTGAGATCAGCTGTAAAATTTGATGCTTGATTTCTTGTAATAAATACTGTTTCAGGATTAACAATTAAACCCTTATCAAATGCTGAGTAATTAGATTTTCCATTGTAATAACCATAAATATCTTTATTCCATGATAATCTTGGTGGAAGACTAGCTAAGTTATAATAATCGAAAGAATGTTTATGTTGAAAAATATTAGAACTATCATAATTGTTAATTTCTTTTAAAAAATAACGATAATGAATAGATGGATTCAAAGAAAGTTTAGAATCTTGAACTTTTTGACTATTATAAATCTCATCATAAATTAGTTCCTCTCGCTTTATTAATTTTGTATTGTTATAAATAGAAATATTACTTAATAATAAACTTCCTTCATCTTTTCTGTCTGTTCTGTAATCAAAAGTAGCCTTGTTATCTCCAAAAACAATTGAAGATAAAGCTTTTGAATTTGTTTGATTTATACTTCTACAAGAAGATGAGTTTCTATCAAATATTAAATTAAATCCTGCCATAGAAAAATCGTTAGGACAAGAAGCAATATACGTTTCATTATAATTCGCTGAAGAAATAAAAGACTGCTGATATGAATTATATGCGAAAGATATTTTTTGATTATTAGGCGTAATAATTTCTTTTAAGTACCAAGCAGAATAATAAGTTGTTTTAGGGCCTACAATACAGTCTTGTGACATTGTATTTTTTTCTACAAAATCTTCATTACCTCCAAGAATATAAATATTACCATTTTTATCGGTAATTTTAAACTCTAAAATAGATCCTATTGTTGAGTATTGAATTCTAACATCATCATCATTTGATTTTAAAATATTAAGATTTTCATCAAAGAAAAAACTAGTTGAAATGTTACCAATATTTACAAAAAACCAATCTTGTTGAGAATCTCTGGTTACATTATCTTTATCTGCATAAGATTTTATTTTTGCAGCATTTGAATTTAATGGTTCAATAGAGTCTGGATACCATCTTTCTTGAGCTTTTTCATCCGCAACACCTCTAACCGTTCTAGAAATAACGCCACCAGCATTCAAAGTCCAACTTGTACCCGTGAAACCAGAAAGTTCATCAATAAGAACTCCATTACTTGAATATGAAAGAGTAATTGGAAGATTTATTCCATGAAAATTAATATCATAAATAGGAATTGAATGTGAAAATGCTCCAGTATTTCCTTGTAATTGAATATCACCATAACGAGATAACTTATAAGCTTCAGGACTTGGAGGAGCAATTTGCGGAACGTAATCTAAATTTTGCCCAAAAACATTTCCTACAACTAACAAAGCAAATAGGATTATACTTTTCTTCATGCGTTACTTTTTAATAATTTTTATAGATTCAGTTTGGTTGTCGGTGTTGATTTTTAGGATGTAAACACCAGCAGGATAATTCCCTAAGGAAACAGGCGTAGAACGGTATTTTACATCTTTAGATTGTAAATGTTGACCTGTTAAATTATAGACTTCAACACTTGCTTTTTCGAAGTCTTTGTTGATGAGTACATTCACAATGTCTTGTGTTGGGTTTGGATAAACTTCAATATACGTACGTTTTTCGGTAGAAGATTTATCGCCTAATTTTACCAAATAAAATCGGATTGTCCATTATTACCTTTACCTTCTTGTGTTGAGTTTCCAAATAAAATAAGTGAACCATCACGAGTTGTAATCGCTTTTTCAAGGTAATTAAATCCCTTCTCTCCAAATTGTTTGTCCCAGATTTCTGAACCATTTTCATCAAAAGCTTTAGCGATATAATAACTTTCTATTGAATGATTGTTATTTTTTAACTGTTCTAACGTAGAGATTTTATTCGCTGTAAAAAGGAATTTATTGTTAATCAATTTGATTTCTGTAATAGCTAAATCACTATCTATTCCTAACTCAGTAGTTTTTTGAGTCTGAAAATTAAAATCGGTTTGAATAACTTTTGGTTTTAACTTATTTTCAGCCTTTTCTAGAATAGAAAACAAATAACCATTCTCATTTTCTTGAAAAGAAATCAGTTGATTGTCTGTATTTAAATTTAAGTTATGTTCAGAAAATATTTCTCCTTTTTGATTAACCTGAATTACCCAAGTTCCATTAGATGTTTGATCTATCGTTTTATTTCCACTTGCTGGTGAATTCGAATTCCCAACTAAAACAAAACCGTCATTAGTTTCTGCAACTGATTTTATTTTATCATCAAATGAACCACCAAATGTTTTTTCCCAAAGGATTTCTCCTTTTTCATTTAACTTGATGATGTAATAATCATTTCCTCCAAAATTCTCACTCTTTTTGTACGGAGAAGGTGTGGAGTTTGAATTAGCAGCAATCAAATACCCTTTATCCTTTGTTAGAATAATAGTTACAGGAATATCATTCCCATTTCCACCAAACGAATTTTGCCATTGTATTTTTCCTTGTGTATCAACTTTTATAATCCAAACATCTTCGTTTCCTTGGTTTTCACTTATTTTATCACCAGATTTAGAAGATGTAGAAGCACCTACTAGAACATAACCACCATCAGAAGTGGATTGGGCTGCATATAAAAAATCTGAACCATTTCCACCAAACGAATTTTGCCATTCTTGTTGTCCGTTCTCATTCATTTTCCAAATGAAATAATCTAAACTTCCTTGATTTTTCTTTTGGATATCTCCTGTTGCATCAGAAGCTGAACTTCCTAAAATCAAGAAACCATAATCGGGCGTAGAAATCGCATTATATAAATATTCTGCTTGCTCTCCTCCTATAGATTTCTCCCACATCAGATCTTGTTGTGCTGATAGTCCATACATAGAAAATAAATAGAATACAGAGAGTAAATTTTACTCATATACCAATATTTACTTTTTTTGCGAAAATAATAAAATTAGATTTATGAAACGCTTGAAAAGCCGCTTTGTTTGTACATTTTAAGGTAAGTGTATAAAGAACAAGGATATACCTTTTAAAATATTATATACATTTTCTACTAAACATAATGATTATTATACACCAAAAACATTAAGGCTAAAATATTGATTATAAACAAGTGCCGTTTTGAATAAATGGTTTTACATTTAAAAATGCTCGGAAAGGCGCATTTTACCGTTAGATAGATATATTCAAATCAGCCAAATAATCTGGATGATTTTTTAAGTAATTCAAAGATATAAATCCCTTGAGATAACTCAAGGGATTTTTTTATATAATAAAGTTGCGTGTAAAAGTGCCAAAAAATAAGTCAGTTCTTAGGTAGTAAAATTCTGTCCTTTTATTTCTAAACCCTTTTATTTAGTATTGTACAGATGATCTATGAAAGAGAATAATTGTGTCAGTGAAAAAAAATATTAATCAAGATAAGTTTGTAAAAATTTATCCTTCGGATATGGAAAAACACTGATAAAAGGAATGTTTTAATCAAGCGATTTTTTTGTCCTTTCTAAATTGTATAGAAAAATATAAGTTTGAAACATTGATAAACAGAGAGTTTATTTTGTTAATTATAAAAATATGACTATTTGATAAAAAAAATATTACAAAGACAAACGAGAAAAATAGTATCGTGGGTAGTGTAAAATGTTTAATAAAAGTGAAAAATGGAGAAGAAGCAAAATGTTTGCCGACGGATTGTTCTTCTCCAGGATTCTTTCCAAAAAAATAATATTTATGGAATACATTCATTTTGAAATAATACGAGAAGTATTTTCAATTACAGTTGATTTTCTCGATATTATTCTTTTTTGTTACTTTTTAAGGGATAAAAAGTAATGTAAAATTAGTAAATAAAAATCACGGATGATTTGTCCGTGATTTTTTATGATATTATTTAAAATTTAATAAGTTGGGATTTCTTCGATTATCCCATATAGAAAGAATGTATATGTAATTTTCTTTTTTAGACACTGTATAGAATAAAGAGAAGTTATCCAGGATAATTAAACGTTTTACTTTCTTGAAGCTTGTTTCAGATCCAGCTTCAGGATTTTTTTCAAGTAATTCTTCAGCTTCTTTTATTTCTGTAAATAGTTTTCTTGAATATGAATTTGAACCGTTATGATTATTCCAAAATTCAAGAATAGCTAAAAATTCTTCAGAAGCTTGATTTTCCCAAACTATTTCAAACATTGTTCGAACATTTTGTGAGCGTCATCTTTAGATTTGAAATTACCATTCTTTATACTTTTTAGACGAGAATCTAAAATCTTTTTTTGCTCATTGTTTAGTTCTACAACGTTCTTATCTTCAATTACGTTAAGTCCAATAGCTTTTAGTACATCAATAGCCATTTTAAGCTGAGATGTAGACAATTGTTCTTTAAATTTGATAACTGTTTCCATTGTAAACGATTTATTACTCCAAATATACAAACAACTTTTTATTCAATGATGTATTATTTAATCTTTATATGTGAGAATATATAACATTGAAAATAAGTGAAATAAAATTTTAGTAATTATATATTTATATAATTACTTATTTATATATTTGAATAATTATATAATCATATAAAATGGCTAAAATAATTCTTGTAACACATCAAAAAGGAGGAGTAGGTAAATCCACATTAGCTTTCAATTTGGCGGCAAATATTAGAGAAAGTGCTAAAGTATGTTTGGTAGATTTAGACGAACAAGGATCTTTATTAAATATAAAAAAAGCATCTGAAGTTCCAATTTATGAAGCTTCAAACTTAAAGGAGTTATTAAAATCGGATTATGATTTTATTTTTATCGATACACCTCCATATTTAACAAATCAATTGAAAGAATTATGTGATTTAGCAAACGTAATTATCATTCCAACAAAGGCGGGAATTTTAGACTTACTTGCAATAAAATCTACAATAGAAATTGTAGAAGAATCAAACAATGGAAACAAAGCTTTGATTGTATTTAATATGGTAAAACCGAATACAACTTTGACCGATGAAATAAAATCACATTTGGGAGATTATGACATAAAAGTTTCAAAAAATATGATTTCAGATTTAGTAGCTTTTTCGAGATCTATTTTAGTAAATGGAGTAGAGGAAAATAATAAAGCTCAAAAGCAAATTGATAATTTAACCAAAGAAGTATTAACATTATCAATCAATTAATTTTATATAATTATATTTTTATGTAATTATATAAATATATAATTTAATATTTATATAAATGGCAAAACAAGATATTACAAGTCTAATTAACGAAGTTAAACAGACAGAAAAAAAGACATCAATTCAGAAAGTAGTTCCAATAAAAGAGAAGAGAATTGAAACACTATTTTCGGTTTATATTCCAACAGAAAAATTGAAACAATTAAAGTTGCTTTCTGTTCAGAATGGAGTAAGTATAAAAGAACTTATCAATTCAGCAATTGATGAAAAATATTTTAACAAGTAGATCTAAAAATCTACTTGTTATTTAGACCGTATTTTTGTTCAAAAATCTGCTCTGCTTTTTTCTTCAATGACCCAATAATAAATCCTTTTGGATTATCTGCATTCGAAGCAAAAAATCGAATATCAACAAGGAAATCCAAAAGAGCTTCTTCGGACATATTATTGTAAAGATTTTCGAATAAGTTCAAATTATTATTTAGTTCCTTGTCTGTAAATTTAAAATTATGGATCAAGAAATCATAAACATTTTTTGGAATAAACCATTTATTAGACATTTGTTTATTCAATTTTTGTTTCTTCAGATTTTCATCTTCAAATTGTGGTTGATAAATAGGAACAAAGTGAATTGATGTAATTTTTCGACCTGTTTTGATTGGTTCGTAATGAAAAGTGTACGGACTTCTCGAATCCAATTCTTTTTTTGCAGGAACAATAACCTTATTGATAAAATTTGCAGTCAATTTATATTTATCTCCAAGACCAAAAATTTCTTTCAAATTTTCGATTGAATAATTAATAGGAGTTTTTTTATTTGATAGTAATTCATAAAATCTCATAGAATATTCACTTTCGAACTCCATTGCAACTTTCAACTCATATTTTCTGAATCCTTTTGAAAAATCCATAAAGCATTCTGCAATCATTGGAGAAACTCTAAATGAGGCATAAGAATTACCTCCATTTTTTGTGATTTCTGGACGCTCAATTAAATTTAGAGACAACCAGGTTTTATTGTCTTCATACTCGATAATTTTTTTCTGAAGAGATTTGAAAGCATTTTTTATCCTGGTGTAATTTTCATCTTTTTCATTCACTAAAATACTACTCAATGGAATTTGAAAATCATAATCATTTTGAGTTGTAATTTGAATACTATATTTTTTATTTAGTTTTTTACCTTCGATTAGGAATTGAAGAATTTCAATAATCCTATATAAGATACGTTTTTCATAAACAGAATAATCATATTTTGCAGTTGTCAAAATATAAGATTGTAAGACTTCTTTATTGGTTATTTTCATAGAATTAAAATCTAACTATTACTTCATGAATGTAAATATACAAACTATTACTTTTAAAATCAAAAGTAATATTAACCATTCCAAAAGTAATATTAACTACCATTAAGACCATTCTAAAAGTAATAGTAGACCATTCCAAAAGTAATAGTTAGAAAAAATAAAATCACTTTATCAAATTGATTATTAATTATATAATCTACTTTTTACAAAAATCGGTAAGTAATGTATAACAAGCTATGTATATTAAATACAAAAACATTGTAATTTTTAAGTTTATAAAGAGTCATTTTTCTTTGAAAAATCGACTTTTCGAAGCTCGCTTGAATTGTACTGTTTTCGTTGGAGTGGAAAAACAAAAACAAATTGACGTGACTTTTTTATGCGCACTAGGGGGGCAGCGGATTTTTATTCTTTTTGATAGATTTTATCTATTATACATTTGATTTTCAGCTTTATAGCTGTAAATTTGTCAATAAAATTTATGTTTAACCGTAAATTTGAAAGCGAAACGATTTTAAAACGGCTTCTTTTGAGGTCGTTTTTTGCATTTATAAATTAGTTCTTATCATTTCGTTGTTTAATGTATTTGGATCTTCTGAGCGTTAAATAAAAGGCATCTACGAAGGTGTTTTGATATTTTAATTTGAGAATGTTTTAGTTTATTTTTTACCTGAATTATGAATGGAGTTTTTATTATTTGGTTGAAAATGAGTAAAAAAAGAATGAAAAAAGTTTTAGAATTTCGGAAAATTGGTTAAATTAGAGAAAGTTAGAAAGTAGAATAGGTCGAGATGTGTGTTTGTACGTACAAAATGGGCGATTTTCGCCCTATTTTTCACGTCAACACTACTCTCGCATTCTCCCGATGGTCGAACGATTTTTTTTAAGTTTTTAAGATGAACAAAACCAAACGAATTGAAATACGATTAACCCTTTTAGAAGAAAAACTTTTAAAAGTTAAAGCCAAGGAAACAGGTCTTCCTGTTTCAACCTATGTTCGAAATTGTGCCTTGGGTAAAAATTTACCCAAACAATTAAGTGAATCTGAATTGGAAGTTTATAAAGAATTGAAGAAATTTTATAATAACTTTTCGTCCATTTCCAATCTTTTGAAAAAAGGCGATTACGGAAGTATGCTTTCAGAAATCGGTATTCTTCAGCAAGAAATGTTGGATCATTTAAAAAAGATACGTCATGATAAGTAAAGCTAAGGCAACCAAAGGAAGTGCAGCTGCTATTGATTACATTATGAAGGAAGAAAAGCAATCCTTTGAATTGTACCGAAATGATGTGATTGGAAAAAATGGATCTGAAATACTTTCAGAGTTTAGAGAAGTACAGGCAATGAATGAGAATTGTTCCAACAATACTTTTTCGATTGTTCTTAGTCCGAATAATGATGTCGTTCATAATCGGCAAGAATTATTGCGTTATACGCAAGATCATTTGAAAAATTTAGGTTTAGAAAACAATCAATGTATTGCTTATGTTCATCAAAATACAAAAGCAACTCATGTTCATATTATAGCGAATCGTATTGATGAAAAAGGAAAGGCTTTAGATGATTCTTACATTGGATTTAAAGCTCAAAATTCTGCTGAAAAGATTGCACTTGATAATGGTTTAAAAACAGCCAAAGAGGTGCGACAAGAAAAAGTTATTGAAAGAACATTGGATAAGGAGTTGAACAAAGAACTGAAGGCTGATATTTTGAAAAAGCACAATATTTCAGTGAAACAATCGCGTACTTTTTCGGAGTATATGCAGAATATGTATGATAGGGGATGTCGTATAGAACCAACCATTAATAAAGGTGGAAAGTTGCAAGGTTTTCGGATTTATGATAAAATGAGTGGGCTTGATTTTAAAGCTTCTGAAATTCATAAGAGTTGTGGAATGAAAAGTATGATTGAGAAAGGGGTTTCTTTCAAAGGAATGACTATGCAGACGGAAATTGTGAAAGGTTTAACCAAAGAAATCGCAACTAAACCGGTGGAAGTTTTATCGCTTTTGCAACCGGCGATTAAAATAGCGGATATGGCTATCAAAATTGGACGTTCGATTGATAGAGGAATGTCGTTGTAAATTTTTAATAAATTAAACTAACTATATGAATAACAAACAGTTTTTAGAGATACTTTTAGATGAAAATAAAGAAATGTCGGATAAAATCAAACGTATGAAAGAATTAGCTTCTCAAATGGAGCAGTCTAATGTGCGTTATTTGAATGAGCTGAAACGAACGCAAATCAGAGTAGATGATTCTGGAGTGAAGCAAAGTATTGATACGTTTAAAAATGTGGTTGAAAATGCAAATAAAACGATTGATAGAACGCAAAAAAGGTTTAATGTTACATTGTATTCGGTTGTCTTTTGTGCGATTGGGTTAGCAGCTTTGTTTTTTGCTTTTCGGTTTGGATTTCAAGCTAAATCGGAGATTAGAAATGAATTTTACAATGAATTGAATAATGAAAATAGAATTTTATCAAAAGAAGATGCTCTTTTTATACAGAAGTTCAGAAAATGGAAATTGAAAAATCCAAAGGATAATAAAAAATTGATGATAGAAGTTGAAAAAATGGAATAAAAATAATAAACAATATCAAATTTTGAGGTTATTTAACCCCAAAAATAAATGGTTAGGATAGCGGATAGTATGTCCATGTTTTTTGTGTAACAAATGGTTTTTCGGTTTAATCGTTTTAGATGAGTGCGTAGATTAAGGTGATTTCGTTCGATATGATTGGTAGAACGAAACCTAGTTGAATGAAGTTTTGATGGAATGACTAAACTATAGGTATTAAGTTTATCGGTATAAATCTTCGTTGGTTTTGTCTGAATGATAGGGCTAAGGAGTTTTTTGAAGATTTCTACTGTTCGATAACCGACATGAAAAGTATGAATTTTTCTAGTTTGAAGTGAAAAGGTATAGGTGATCCAAAGTGGCTTTATACGTTTTTTGTGAAAGGTTCTTAATTCATCGACTTGAAATTCCCTATCTTCTATGGTTAGTTTGGGTGGAATTATTTTTGAAGCGATTTCTAAAAGCCGTTTGAGTAGTGTGGTTGGAGATATTTGTAAATAACGAGCGGTGCTACGAATTCCTAATCCTTCTTTGGTTAATTGGATAATGTTGGAATTTATAGTAGAAAGATAGGCGTTGTAATGGTAAATTTCTACACTCGTTTTTTGACAAATTTTACATTTATAACGTTGTTTTCCGTTCTTCGTTTTTCCATATTTGATTAATTTATCAGAACAATTGGAACACATTTTTGCTTGATTTTCTATCGTAAAAGTTGATTTTGTCATACATTGTTAAAGATTAAATTGTGTTAAAATTTTCTACCAACACATCTGATACACAAACTTATCAAATGAATTGACTTTAGCTGTTTTAAACGCATAAAAATACCCAATAGTAGAGATTAGTCCACTATTGAGTAAAATTATTTTATAGTTAATTAATTGTTTTTGTGAGTATTGTGTAAAAACAACACATTTGGAACACTACCTGTAGCTACTTTATAAAATAACAAAAGGCAAACCAATGTTTGCCTTTTGTTTTATTGTGAATGGTGGATTGAAATGATTCGGCTAGAATACTATCTTTTTAGAACTTCTAATATTTTTCCATTTACATTAATTTCATAATTTATTTTTAAAATATTATTTTTCTTTTTTATTAAGAAAAAATTTTCCCCTTTTACTTTATAAAGAGTATCACCTTTTTCAATTGAATCACTTACGTTAGAAAACCACCTTCCATCTTCAAATGTATCAATTCTATTTGTATCAGGATTTTTTCCTATAATTGTAAAAAAAGCTGATTTGATTCTATCTTCTTTATAGTTTTTATTAGAAATAATATTTACAGAATAATTTAATTCATATTCTTTTTGACCATTTGTGATGTCCATCTTACAAGAAATTGTAAAAAATAATACACTAAGGATAATAACTTTTTTCATAATTAAGGTTTGTATATTTTACCTGTTATTATAGAAAATGTATAGGATTTAGAGACAGAGGCTCCTGCTCCAATACCTGAAAATTTACCATCTCCTAATGTTACTGTATTACTTATCGTTCCTCTATTATCTATACCACCTTTATCATTTAAACTGTGACCAATAGTATAACCCATAATTGAACCGTCAATAGTTGCAGAGGCAGATGTGCCTGCAATATTTTTAAGCATATCCGTCTCAGTATTATTCTCTCTTCTATCATGGAATCCTATATTCAAACCAGGAGTACCTATACCAGGTGTTGTTCCAGCTCCCATTCCAGAATTAAAATATAATCCAATATCTCCAGGAGCAAAAATAATTCCTGCCTCAAATGTATAACTAACTCCTTTATTACCAGTAAAAGTCAATCCTGTTCCCATAGTAACAGCATCAGGATTATAAGGACTGTAGTCAGGATTATAACTCTTCTCATACGCTCGTAAAGCTGAAGAAGTAAAACTAGCTTCGGTTTTTGCCGATACTACCGCTGGTTCTAGTTCTATTTGTCCCGCATCGTAAAATCCTTGAAATTCTCCATCTACATAACGACTATGTAGTTCATTTTGTTCATTATAAACATATTTTCCTGTTTCATCTTCCCAATCGCTTGCCCATCCTGTTGGCGGTTCAGCCATCATCCCATCAGGATCTATGAAGTAAACAGGATTATTAAAAGCGTAGTTGTAAGGCGAGTGGCGTCTCATTTGTTCCGCGAGCGGGTCTATGTTAAACCAACGACCAATAGCAGGGTCGTAGTTTCGTGCGCCATAGTCGTATAAGTTGATGTCTAAGTCTGTTTGCAGTTCTTTTCCGTTGTATTTGTACTTATAGTTAGCATTAGCAAGATTGGTATTGTTGTATCCACTATGTTTTAATCCAAATGGATAATAATTATTTTCTTCTAAGACTTTTAGCGAACCATTTGCTTCTTTCTGATAGCTTAAACGTACATTTCCTAAATGATCGGTGTAATTGTATACATAATTAAATTCTGTATTATTTGTTACATTCACATATCCTTCTGCTGTTGGGAAAAATTCCAGACGTTGAGTTTCTCTAATTGTAGGACTTACTCGATGAGTATATTGAAAACCACCTAAATAATCTGTTGTTGTGATGGTTGTACCATCAGTTACAACTTTTCTTAATTTTACGCCACTTGCATCGTAGGTATAGTTTATCTTCTGTGTTGCGTTCCAAAGAACTTCTGTAGGTAAATTTAAGTAATTATATTTTATTTCTGTAATTCCTTTATTTAAATCTTTGGTTAGATTTCCATTAAGATCATATTTGTAATCATTTTGAGGATCATCAATTGTTGTTCCGCTGTATTTATTCTTATCATTCAACCCGTCTTCTGTTCGGTTATCAGAAACATTGAAGAGTTTATTCGAATTGGCTTGATAATCGTATGTTAAATCATCGATTGGAAAAATATTATTATTCAGTAGATTACCATTACGCGTAAATCCTTTTATATTCCCGTTTTTGTCATACCCTTTTACGTATTCATTATAAGCTCCAACATTAGTAGATCCCCCTATAAATCCTGTTTGTATAATTGCAAAATCAGCTGTTAACAATCGATTTAATCCATCATAATCAAAACGATAAGTTTTATATGAATCTCGATCATTTGTTTTCCAAGAAACGGCAGATATATTTCCATTATGATGAGAACCATAGTTGATGTTAAATGAAAATAATTTAGAACCAATATCAGTGTAAATATCATTAATATCTGTCATCCACCCTCTAATATTATACCTATAATCTACTATTTGTAATGGATTAGAAGCTATAGAATTTCCAACTTTTTTACTCGTTAATTGATTGATTTCATTATACGAATTCTGAACAATATATTCTTTTGGATTATTGTTAACTTGATGTGTCTGATATTTCAACAATTCATTCGGATAATAATCAAATTCTTCTTGTATAAGAATCTCTGTTCCAGTAACAGTCGGTTTGTGTTTAGTAATTGTATTTTTAACCTTTCCTCTGAAATCTAGAATAGAAGCTGTTGTTTGATAACCTCCTAAATAATTATCTAAATGTGAAGCAATAGGACGAAGATATTTCGAATCATAATACGTATAGGCATTGTTCCACGTTGTTTTTCCCAAAACATTGGTGTAGTTTGCAACAGCTAAACCTTTGGTTTTCGTATCATCTGCACCTATAACTTCTTGTTGATCAATCGACAAAGGAGTAACACCTAAGTTTTGATAATGATCATAATAATTAACAGATTGAACAGTTAAACTTCCATTTGGAAATTGCGCATTGGTATAGAAAAGAATTGTACCATTATTTCCTATACCTACAGTTGTTCTTTCTTCATTATTAGGAGTTCTTTTATTATTTAATGCAGATTGCATTGAACCTCGAGAGGCTGTATTTTTAAAGAAACCTGTATAAACGATTCGTCCAAACTTATCGTATTTAAAGAAGGACCACCCTTTATTTGTTCCTGTTCGCTGATTGATATCTTGCTGGAGTGTTAAACGATCTTGGTTATCGTACACCATAAACTCTCTTCCTTTTCCTGGAAGTTGTTTTTCGACCAATCTGTTCTTATCATCATAAAG
>NZ_CP104212.1 GCF_025244765.1 Empedobacter stercoris
ATTGATTATTAACTAAATGATATGTTTGATGAAAAAATCGAGGATAACTTTTTTCGAGCTCGATGGGACGGCTCCAAAAGTTATCACCCGCTTTTTTCGAGTAGATTCCAAATTCCATCAAATATCTGATTTGGGGATAAATATCCAAATCTTTTTCGTGGCCTGTTGTTTATCTGTTGTTCCACATAATTCACATATTCATGTGTAACATAATTGAAATCAACTTTTTTCGGTATATATTGCCTTACCAAGCGATTATAGTTTTCGTTGGAACCTCTTTGCCAGCTTGCATATGGCTTGGCAAAGAAAAAGTCGATTTTCAAGTCTCCGGCTACCATCTGA
Organism: Empedobacter stercoris; assembly: GCF_025244765.1. Taxonomy (NCBI): domain Bacteria; kingdom Pseudomonadati; phylum Bacteroidota; class Flavobacteriia; order Flavobacteriales; family Weeksellaceae; genus Empedobacter; species Empedobacter stercoris. Next base: position 343 of record NZ_CP104212.1, read on the forward strand.
TGACACGAAAACTCTTTTCCATTGTCAGATGTGATTGTTTTCAGGAATGGTTTCCAATCCTCCAGGCAATCAATAGTAACCAGTGCGAGTTGTTCCGCATCCTTGCCATCTAATTTTCGGAGTCTGGCTATTCCGGTTGCCCTGTCGTTGATGGTTAAGATGGCACCTTTGTGATCCTTGCTATGATAAGGTCAATTTCCAAATCACCAAAGCGTTCCCGTAGTTCAACTTCAGGCGGTCTTAGAGATATATCTGTACGATTGGGGATTGTTCCCCGCTTGTCGTAAATCACACTTCGCTTTTTGTAGCGACGTCCACGGTTTCTCAGGTCAAGATATAGCGTCCCTTTTTTACGCTTATCTTGCCAAATAAACTGATAAATACGTTCGTGTGATACACAGTTATCTCCATTTGTTTTGGCAACACCTGCAATTTGTTCCGGACTGTATTTGAGACGCAATTTATCTCGTACATAAGCCTCAACCTCAGGTGTGAAGGTTCTCGCTTTAGCTTTGTATGCCTGACGCTTCAGGTATTTACGATGCGCTAAATCATCTTTGTATTCGCCAGATCGGGCATCTGCATTACGGCGGATTTCACGACTGACAACTGATTTATCTTTATTTATTACGGGCAATCTCACATTGTGGATACCCACTTTGCAACATTGTGCAAATAGTATATCTTTGTTCTCTGGTTAAATGACTCATAAATGTCAACTTTGGTCGGTAGACAATATAGTTCATTTTTTCCATCAGGGCAAGGGGGAGTTATTCCTCCTGGCTCTGAAAAAAACAAACTTTCCTATTTTGTCTGCAAAGTTGCATTTACAACTTGAATTTTCATGTCAATTTCTTTTATTTTTCTGAAAAGTTTATTTCCAATTCTAAAGTACTCATAGTTGTTGTTAAAATAGAAAAATACTTTATATCTTCCTCTATAACTATAAACACTTTCGATTGGCAGAGTCATAACAATCTGATTACTGTTTTTTGCAACATTATAGCCAACAATGTGAATATTGCTTCAGCTGTAATTCCAAAACTTGAATAAGAAATCATTGAAGCCATAATAATCAATAAAACATATGTAAAACACTCTGTCTATAATTGACTTAAAACCTTTGTGAAGTCTTTTTAAAAAGTTAAGTCTGAGTAATGTTATAATAACAATTCCTATAATAAAAGGTATCCACTCTACAAATAAATTGTATTTAAAACTTTGTCCAATTGTCAGTGGTTTAAGAAAAAAGTAATAAATGACAGCATATGTAAGAAACCCTACAAATAATTTATATACAATATTTTCTTCTTGACTATGTTTGATTTTTATTGAGCTCAAAAACTTAAGCATATTTTTTCTAATTTTCATGTTCGCAATACTTAGTGTTCTAATCTTGAGTCTTGTAAAAATAGTTTTACCATTTATAATTGTTTTCACTCGTAAAAAAGAGATAAATTAAGTTCCTACTAATTCTCAACCACAATGTCCCGCTTTTGCTCGTTATTTGTCAATGTAATGAAGTGAAAAGTCAAAAATACTTCCTTTATAGTCTGCGAGGAATTGTCCGCCCTAAAAAGCTGACAGAAGTAAAAAGTCTGTCAAACCCGAACTGTCTGTCTATGTCGAAAAAACGGACAGTTCGTCAAAGACTTTTCAGTGAATAAATCTCTGTCTTTTCTTTTTTTACACTGACGCATAACGGTTACGTATTGGCGATGGTGGGGCATTTGAAAACGTCAGCCCAACATTTGCACTAATGCCCGATAGAAGCACAAATGTTGAATTTATAACTATCAGCCCCACTATTGCCAATACGATGTTGGTGGCTGGGCTTCTTTCAAAAGAACTCGTCTAATAATATATAAAACTCTATTTTATTTTTGTTTGGCTTATCAAGTCCATATACCTTGTAAAATATGTCAACCATTTCTGGTCTAAAATTATCTCGTATGTTTCTAACAGCAAGTGCAATATCTTGATATTTATCTGTTATACCTCCATTGCCAATGTCTATAAAACCACTTAAGTTATGATTGTCAAAAATTAAGTTGTCAAAACAGTAATCTCCGTGTGTAAACACTAATTCATAGTCTGATGGCTTTATGCTTAATAATTTCACAAATAGTTCTTCGGGCTGTAAGTTTGATTTTCGGGTTGTAAGTCTGTAAAATCAATTAACCCACTATCTAAATTAAATCTTGCTTTTGAAATTTTCAAGTCAAGGTGTTGAACCAACGCAGTATTGTCAATTTTCAAAGAATGAAGTTTTTTCAATGATATTGCATATTGCTTAATAATTTCTTCAGTTTCTATTTTATCAAAATAATATTCAAGAGTTTTTCCTTGCAGTTCCGTCATACATAACAATTCAAAGTCGCTTAATTGTTCATAAAAAATAATCTTAGGAACTGGAATTTTTCCGTCAAGCCATAAATAATTTTGATAATCGTATTTGAGGTTTACATTATGGTTACTATAAATTTGTTTTTTGAGAATAAAACTCTTTGATTCATCTGTCGTAACCCTGAACAATTCAGCATTTGTTGAACCACCTGAAATTTGTGTGGTAGTATAATTTCCAAAATATTTGTCAAGTTGATTTTTTACGTCTTTACTGATGTCCATTTGCTGTGTCTTTTAGCCTTGCCACCAACATAGTAATTTACGAAGTAAATAATAGAAAAGTTTCGTGAAATATTCCCTATATCCGTATTTCGTGTAATTACTTTGTTAAAAGTAATAATTCTTTGATAGTCTATATTATCTAAATAACATTTGTATGAATAGCGAGGTTTTATTTAAAATTTTAAATTCTCAATCATGGATCACGAAACTCTACAATTGATACTTTATTAATCTATTTCATTACTTAACATAATTCTTATTATAGCCTTTATTTTTTGGTGCAAATCATTGATTTACAAATAGTGCCGAATCAGATAAACGAAAATCAAAAAAGAAGTGCTTTGTAGCCCTCTGTTTGCGTTGAAATGGAGTTATCCCTATACAGACAAATAAAGCCTTGATTTATAAAAATCAAAGCTTTATTTGAAAAGATCAGAGTGAGTACCTGTTCTAACTAATTCTAGAAGCATTATTTCTGAATCTTCATTCCAGATTAAAAAGTAAGTCAGGTTTTACATGGCATTCCCAATATCCTTTATATTCTCCTTTTAATTATGAGGTTTATGTTTTCTTGCTAATTCCTTTATTCCCTTGTTCGGCAAGATTATTTAAAAAACTTTGTAAAATTTCAAAGTCAGAATTACTACGTTTTTTAGTAATTTCAAGTCTTTTATGAATTTAATTAGAAGCGGACTATTTTAAACATTATTTATATGCTTTTAAACAACTCGTCAACGCTATTAAATTTTATTCCATTACCTTTTTTAAGCTCGTTCATAGCTTCTATAGTATCTTCATTAGGCTCATTATGATTCAAGGCTTGTGAAAATATAGTTTCTAATAAATTGCTAATACTTCTATTTTCTTTTTTTGCACGCTTCTCTATTTTTAAATAAAGATCTCTATTTAATCTTAAAGAAGTTGCTCTTTTTGATTCTTTTGTATTCATAACACATCTATTTAAATACAAATTTAATGCTTTTTCAATTCATCTATAATAGATAACTGGTTTTTCACAGCATCTTTTTTCTTTTTAACCTCTTTTTCAATTGTAATAGAATGTTCATTTCCATGATTGAAAAGTATATACTCTATATATTTCTTCAAACTCATTCCATTGGAACTAGCAAGGATAGATAACCTACGCTCAGTTTCTAAATCCAAGTCAATTAATTTACGCTTCATTATTGATCTAATCCTTTTTCTTTTGCTTCAATAAAATTGCGTTGTTTAATAGTATCTAACATTATTCGTTCATTAATGGCTTTCTCTGAAATAGATTCTATTAGTTTTTCGTGTAATATTAATTGCTTCGTATATGCAGATTTATGATATTCTAATTCATTTAAAAGTGTGGTCAAATTCTCTTTAGAATCTTCTAATTGCTTTTTTAATAAAGGGTATTCAGTTAGTCTTTTTTGAAATTCTATATATTCATCTTCTGTAAAGTACTCTGTAATTCCGTTGTCGTTATCTGTCGTTAAGTTGTCGTTATTGTGTCGTTGGATTAAGATGTTGAATACATCTTCTTCAAACGAGACTTCTTTATTTGATTTATCAAAAATCTTATCGATATATCTTTGAGCTGTGCGTTTACTTATATTTAAGGCTTTGATAGGTCGTCTGACGTGTATTTTTGATTCATGTTTTCAAGTTATTTAAGCTGTCGTTATGTTGTCGCTATTTTGTGTTTGTAAAATCCCTTGTTTAATATAAACGTTTATTATACAAGGGATAAAATGTAATTTTTAGTGTCGTTAAGTTGTCGTTATATTGTCGCTATTTATTTATTTGAATATTTTTTATCTAAAATTTGATCTATTTTATTTTTTAATGAACCTATTAAATAAGCCTTTAAATTCTTTATTTCATAAAGTATAGATTGTTCTTTTAGATCTACTAAAAAATCCAACAACTCTTCTTCTGATAAGTTGTTATATAAAGTCTCAAATAAATTAAGATTATTACTTAATTCTTTGTCTGTAAACTCGTAATTATATTTTAGATAATCCTCTATGTTTTTAGGGATAAACCAACGATTAGACATTTGTTTTAAAACCTTTTGTTTTTTAATGCTTTCATCTTCAAATTGTGGTTGATGAACTGGGATAAATCGAATACTTGTTATTTTTCGACCTGTTTTAATTAAGTCGTAGTGAAATGTATATGGTGAACATTTATCAAGTTCTTTTTTTGCAGGTATGATAACCTTATTAATAAAATTAGTAGTTAGTTTATATTTATTTTCTAGTCCAAATATTTCTTTAAGGGTTTCTATAGAGTAATTAATAGGTGTTTTTTGATTTGAAAAAAGTTCATAAAATCTCATAGAATAAACACTTTCAAATTTCATAGCAGTTGCTAACTCATATTTTCTATATCCTTTAGAAAAGTCCATAAGAGTTTGATATATCCAATCTGTAATAAAAAACGAAACAGATTGAGAATATTTATTAATTCTTACTTTAAAAATAATTCCATCACTTTTGTACTCATTCTCATCTTCATAGGAAATTACTTTTCTCTGTAGACTTTTTAAAGCATTTTTTACTCTTGTATGATTTTTATCTTCTTCTCCGTTTAGGAATGAAGATATTGGTAATGTGTATTTAACATCATCATAAATATCTTTTTCAATGGAATAGTTTTGATTTAGTTTTTTACTTTCAATTAAGTTTTGATTTAACTCTATGATTCGGTATAAAATTCTCTTTTCATAAACAGAATAATCGTATTTTGCTGTAGTTAAGATATAAGATTGTAACACCTCTTTATTTTTAATATTCATAGTAGTTATTATTACCTGATGAATACAAATATAATCAAATATTACTTACAAATCACAAGTAATAGTAAGTATTCAAAAAGTAATAATAAGGCGATTAAAAAGTATTCGAAAAGTAATAGTAGAGTATTCAAAAAGTAATAGTTCGTGTTTTTTAAATCCTTGTAAAAACTATGATAATCAAAATATTATTCGTTTTTTGTCATAAGCCGATAAGTAATGTTAGATAAGCTATGTTTAATTAATACAAAAACATAGTGTTTTTTTAGTCTTTTAAGGGTTAATTTTTCTATGAAAAATCGAAACTTGCCTCCTTATTTTAAACTCGCTGAATTCGTTAGAGTGGAAAAAACAAAACAAAAAAAGGATTCAGCAGACCGCAGGTCGCACCAGGGGGCGGCGATTTTTATTCTTTAAAGGTTTAGTCTATTTAAATAATAGCTCAAAATGGTGATTATTTCAATTCTGAGCTTACTTTTCATTTTTATAGTATTATACATGTTTTGAATAGTTAAAGTTGTTTAAAACGCATTATTTCAAATTTTTCATATTAGACTTTTTCTTCACTTGATTTTTTATCGAAAAAATCTGTAAAAAATAGCTTCAAAAATTCGTTAAAAAACAAATTAACAATATTGTAAATGAAATAATAAAATTAATTCTGTTGGATTTTTGTTTTATTGATGTTGTGTATTGTAAATAAGTAAGTTACAAATGTTAAAGTCGGCTCAAAATTTGGCGAAAACGAGGCTAAATACTAACTTACTAAGAATTGAGAGGTCAAGAGGTGTGCTTGTCAGTACAAAATTCCGCTTTCGCTCCATTTTTCACTGCCTACGCACCTCTTGTTTTCTCCCTTTGGTCAAAAAGGATTCGCTATCGCTCAATATTAGAAATTTATGAAAGAATACTTTGAAAAGAAAACCGAAAAAATACAACTGCGTTTAACATCATTTGAAAAAAAAATATTAAAAATAAAAGCAGAAGATAGCGGATTAACCCTATCTGAATTTGTTTTAAGTTCTGCCCTTAATCGTCAAATCAAACCCCCAATGACTTCGGAGGAATTGGACAGTTATAAAACCTTAAAACAATATCAGACCAATTTTGCACGAATATCAAACCTAATCAAAGGGAAAGAAAAAGGTTTGAATGAAGAAATTGAACAAACAATTAAGTTAATCAATCAACACCTAAAAACTATTGTCAATGGTAAGTAAAGGTTCAGCAACAAAAGGAAGTGCACAAGCAATTGACTACATTATGAACGATAAAGAAAAAGGTCAAGCAGTAGAACTTGACCGCAATTTAATTTCGGGAAATAATGGCAATGAAATAATCGCAGAATTTAGAGAAATCCAACAATTCAACCATAATTGCAGTAACAACACCTACAGCATTGTTTTAAGCCCAAGTGAAGAAAAAAAACATTGGAGCAATGAAGAATTAAAAGACTTTGGACAGGCCCATCTTAAAAATTTAGGATTAGAAAATAATCAGTACTTAATGACTGCCCATCGAAGTACAAAACACCCTCATATACACATTATTTGTAATCGAATAGATTTAGATGGCAATGCTCATAGCGACCAATTTATCTCTAAAAAGTGTCAAGAAAGTGCCGAGAAAATAGCCCAAGAAAAAGGCTTAATTACCGCAAAAGAAATGGCACAATTAAAGCAAATTGAACTAAAACCCTTAAAAAAAGAAATACACCAAGCTCACGAATTTGCAAAAGAGAAATCCAACAATTTTAACGAATACAAGGATTATATGTATTCTAAAGGCATAGAAGTTCAACCAACCGTCAATAAAAATGGAGAAATGCAAGGCTATAGGCTTAAACACAGAGAAAGTGAGTTAAATTTTAAAGCCTCTGAAATCCATAAAAACGTAGGTTTAAAAGACTTAATTGAAAATAGGGTAACAATTGATAGTAAATTAAGCAAACCACTTGAAAACATAAGGCAAAATCTTCCTACTGAAAAGATTTTGGAAGAAGTACAAGAGTTAAAAATAACAAAATCAAGAAGTAGAGGACTAAGTTTATAATTATGGCAACAAGAAAACAAATAGGAACAGAACAGTTGGCGAAAGTTTTAGAGTTTACACTTGAAGAACTTCGCAAAGATTTAGCCGTTAATAAAACAACGACAGAGCAAATTCAAAGGCGTTTTTTAGAACGTTTGGAAGAAAACTATAACAGAGAGTTAAAAATCAATTTAGACCCCTTTATTACAGCTAATAATAGCTTTAATTCTAATTTGAAAAGTACCATTGAAAACGAACAAGCTTTTTTAAGCCGTTTTAAGGATGATTTATTTAAAAATATACAAGAATATATCAAGACATCAGAACGTCAAGCAGAAGAGTTGAAAACAGTAAAAAAAGGTATAAATTTCACATACATCGGTTTAGGATTAATTCTTTTAGCTGTTGTTTTCTTTTATTTCACTTATTCAATCGGATTTAAAAATAAATCAGATATACGAGAAGAATACAAAAAAGAACTTATCCAAAACGGGCAGTATAATACCCAAGAAAATGCAATCTTTTTAGAGAAATTTAATAAATGGATTAAAAAGAATCCGAAAGACTTTGAAAAATTAAGCAATGAAATTGATAAAACAACGGATTAACTTCTTTTTGACCTGTTTGAATAATCAAACTTCAACGCAAACAGTGGGCTGTAAGGCGTCTCTTTTTTGTTTTTCGTTTATCCGATTCGGCACTGCTTCAAAATCAGCTAAATGCAACAAAAAATAGAGGCTATAATAAAGTTTATGTTAAGTGGGTGAAATTGGTTAATTATAAGACTTCGCTATCCATGACTGAATATTTAAAATTATTGGAAAATATATTCGTTATTCATGCAAACTATATTTTAACCCGTAGTGCATTATAAAAAAGGTTGCTCAAGTGACTAAAAATTAGTATATTGTATTGACTACCAATCAAATACAATTATGAGCAACCTTGAGGCAAGTTACAATTTAATTTTAAATAATTTAAGAGACATTTCCGAAACTGAAAATTTTTATTTTAAACCAATAAAACCAAAACTGTCTGATATAGAGTTGATTAGTTTGATTATTCTGGCTGAATTTAAGTCCATTGATTCCGAACATCAACTTTTTAGAGATATAAAGGGTTTTGAAATTGAACCAAAAATTGATAGAAGTGTTTACAATAGGAGAAAGCGAAAACTATTTCCTTTTATTGAAGAAATAAGAAAGAAAATGGTGGATAAATTTAATGAATTTGAAAACTACTTCGTAGTAGATAGCATGCCTTTGGAAATATGTAAACTATCTCGTTGTTCCAGAAGCAAGATTTGTAAAGATGTAGATTACGCTTATCCCAACAAAGGATTTTGCGCTTCGCAGAATCTCCATTTTTATGGCTATAAATTACATGCAGTTTGTTCTATTTCTGGGGTTTTTCAGAGTTTTGACATTTCTCCTGCATCTGTTCACGACATCCATTTTCTACAGGATATAAAACATCAAATGTCTGATTGTGTGTTGCTTGGTGATAAAGGTTATTTGTCCCAAAGCATTCAATTAGACTTATTCAATGAGGTAAATATAGAGTTGGAAACCCCTAAAAGGAAAAATCAAAAAGACTACAAACCACAGTTCTATCAGTTCAAAAAATATCGCAAGAGAATAGAAACATTATTTTCTCAACTTTGTGACCAATTTATGATTAGAAGAAACTACGCCAAAACTTTTGAAGGTTTTAAAACAAGAATTTTGGCTAAAATTACAACCCTTACAACTATTCAGTTTTTGAATAGATTTATTTTTGACAGAAATATAAACAACCTAAAAATAAATCTCGTTTGATAATGCACTACGAATATTTTTTACTATTTTGCACGAAATTTCACATAGAAACAAAATCACATTTCGACCAGTTTGAAGAACTGAAAGAATTTTAAAAAACAAAAAATACCCGGATTTTTTGTAAACAATTATCAACAATCGAAAAATGAAAAGCATCAAATTACTTTTAATCCTGTTTTCGGGCTTTATATTTGCCCAACAATCGGTTTTAGACAAAAAAATAAATTCTATTATTAAAGATAAAAAAGCAACGGTCGGAATTTCTGTTTTAGGATTTGAAAATAATTTTCAATATCATAAAAATGGTAAAAAAAAGCTTCCAATGCTCAGTGTTTTTAAATTTCATATTGCTGCAACAGTTTTGGATTGGGTAGATAAGGGAAAACTTTCTTTGGAGCAGAAAATTTTCATAAAAAAGGAAGATCTTCTTAAAGATACCTGGTCGCCTATTCGTGATCAATATCCCGATGGAAATATTGAAATGAGTCTTGACGAAATCATCCGTTACACCGTTGCATGGAGTGATAATAATGGTTGCGACATTCTTCTGAAATTGATTGGAGGCACAGAAACAATACAAAAATTTATAAATTCTAAAGGAATTAAAAATTTTCAAATTAAGAATAATGAAGAGCAGATGCACAAAGCCTCAAAATATGTTTACGAAAATTATACAACCACCCAATCTTTAGCATTGCTTTATAAACAGTTTTTTCAGGGAAAAATTATTTCAGAAAAATCTACACATTATTTATATAATATCATGCTGAACACGGAAACCGGCAAAAATAAGCTTAAAGAACAACTTCCTCCGAAAACTGTTGCACACAAAACTGGCTCTTCTGGAAAATATGAAGGCTTAACAATTGCTGAAAATGACAGCGGAATTGTTACTTTGCCCAACGGTAAGCACTACTCTATTGTCGTTTTTGTGAATAATTCTACCGAACCGGAAGCAGTAAACTGTAAGATGATTTCAGATATTTCAAAAACAGTTTGGGATTATTTTAATAAGTAAAATTTTAAGCTTAATTTTAAAACCATAAAAATGAAGCAGAATTTAGATGATGAAAATATTTAAAGCAGCTTAAAAAATTTGATAATTTAACCCGTAGTGCATTATAAAAAAAGTTGCTCAAGTAACTAAAAATTAGTATATTGTATTGACTACCAATCAAATACAATTATGAGCAACCTTGAGGCAAGTTACAATTTAATTTTAAATAATTTAAGAGACATTTCCGAAACTGAAAATTTTTATTTTAAACCAATAAAACCAAAACTGTCTGATATAGAGTTGATTAGTTTGATTGTTTTGGCTGAATTTAAGTCCATTGATTCCGAACATCAACTTTTTAGAGATATAAAGGGTTTTGAAATTGAACCAAAAATTGATAGAAGTGTTTACAATAGGAGAAAGCGAAAACTATTTCCTTTTATTGAAGAAATAAGAAAGAAAATGGTGGATAAATTTAATGAATTTGAAAACTACTTCGTAGTAGACAGCATGCCTTTGGAAATATGTAAACTATCTCGTTCCTCCAGAAGCAGGATTTGTAAAGATGTAGATTACGCTTATCCCAATAAAGGATTTTGTGCTTCGCAGAATCTCCATTTTTATGGCTATAAATTACATGCAGTTTGTTCTATTTCTGGGGTTTTTCAGAGTTTTGACATTTCTCCTGCATCTGTTCACGACATCCATTTTCTACAGGATATAAAACATCAAATGTCTGATTGTGTGTTGCTTGGTGATAAAGGTTATTTGTCCCAAAGCATTCAATTAGACTTATTCAATGAGGTAAATATAGAGTTGGAAACCCCTAAAAGGAAAAATCAAAAAGACTACAAACCACAGTTCTATCAGTTCAAAAAATATCGCAAGAGAATAGAAACATTATTTTCTCAACTTTGTGACCAATTTATGATCAGGCGCAATTACGCCAAAACTTTTGAAGGTTTTAAAACAAGAATTTTGGCTAAAATTACAACCCTTACAACTATTCAGTTTTTGAATAGATTTATTTTTGATAGAAATATAAACAACCTAAAAATAAATCTCGTTTGATAATGCACTACGAGTTATTTTAATATTATAGAGTATCAAAGAATTTACTATTTTTAACAAAGTAATTATACGAAATACGGATATAGGGAATGTTTTACGAAGCTTTTTTATACTTTACTTCGTAAAGTACTATGTTAGCTGACATTTTAAACAAACTGAGATGAAAATCAAAAACTTACTACTATTTGCAATTTTTTCGCTTCTATTTTCTTGTACAAACCGACAATTAATAAATACTCTAAACAATGACAAAATTTCTTTTCGTTGGGAAAGTTTTGATTTTGAAGGGAAAAATTACAAATATGGAGCAATGTATGTTCCAGTAAAAATTCCGACTATTGATAAAGAGTTTGAAATGCAATTTGATTTAGGTATGAATGTAAATATTGCATATGAAAATCCGCTTAATACAATAATTGCACAATATCCTAAATTAAAAAATAATTATTTTAAAAGAAGTGATTATGAAATATTTTATACAAATCTATTTTTAGACAATTTAAAATCATCAGTTGACAGTTTATTCGTGTATAAAGATTTTGGTTCTAATGAACCGTTTGAAAAATTGAAAAAAATTGGAACAATTGGTGTGAATGAAATTGAAAATAAAGTTTTGATAATAGATTATCCAAAACAAACTCTACAAATTGCAGAAAACAGCAAATCAATTAGCTCAACAGACTACGTTTTTACACCAATCGAAATATTTAACGGAAAAATAAAGATTAACCTAAATATTGACGGACAAGATTATGCATTTCTATTTGACACGGGAGCAGGACTTGTTCCGGCAACTACAATTGATAGTCTGCTTTATAAAGAAATAACAACGAATGAAACTAAAAATCAAGATACAATTACAGCAAATAGTTGGGGCGAAGCGACAACTTTAATTGGAAATAAAATCATTAAAAGAATAAAAGTAAACAACTATCCTTTAGAAATAGAAAGCAAGAAATTTTACTACACAAATAGTGAAAAGCATCAAAAGTTTTTCAAAGATTTAGACTTGTTTGGTTCTATCGGAAATGAATTTTTTATAAGCGACATAATAGTAATTGACCTTGAAAGAAAGTTATTTGGAATTAAGAAAAAATAAAAACGTCAGCTAACATCGGCTTGGCAAAATGCGGGGTTAAGTGCTAAATTGGACTTCTCTCCTATTTTATCCGCCAAAAGCTGTTTGCTTTTGTTTTTTTATTAAATTTACCAAAAGGCTCACAGCTTTGGCTTAGTCTCGGACTGAATTGAACTTTCGCTCAATTCAAGCCCGCACTTCGCCAAGCCGCGGCTCGTTACTCAAAAAGAACATAACAGAGATTATGTAAAGTATATAAGATATATATAAACATAAAAGCCACGACCTAAACAGATCGTGGCTTTTTTATTTTATGATGTTTTATAAAAGTTCCTATATATTGTTTAACATAAAACGTGTTATAGCTTTTACTGAACCGAAGTTGTACGCTGTCTTTTATTCTTTACATAAATTTTCTCTAAGGATTTGTCCAATCCAACTTATACTAGCTACAATTTCAAAATCTGTAATTTCTAAACGATCTGCTAATATTTCATTATCTGATGGAATATATTTATCTCCATAATATTTTTCATCACCAACTTTAATATTGGGTTTTGTTACTCTGATTTCCATTAAGCCATATGATACAAATTCAGAACCACCATTGTCTAATTCCAATTCTTCAACATCATTTTCTATGAAAAACATTAAATCAGGCAACGGAGTTTTTTCAATAATATTTGTTCCTGTAATGAATTGGTCATAATCAATTTTTTTCTCTAAAAATGATTTAAAAAGTAAACCAGTAAGTGATGCTTTGTCTGTGTCTTCACACTTGTCAATAATAAATAATAATTTTTCGCCAACTTTTGTTCTATACTTTAAATCTTCTTCTATTTTATTAATTTGTTCTTCTATTTTATTTTCAGAAATTGATTTTAGTTCATATAAAAATGTAAGAATTTTTTTAAGAAATAGCTTATCCTTGATATTGGTTACTGTATTAAAAGTTCCTATAATTGTTGAAAGTAGTGGGACATCTTTTAGTAATCCTTCAGCAATATTTGAATCAATTACCACTTCAGTTAAGTCTTTGGTAACAGCTTGAAATTCTTTATCTTTTATGACTTGAATAAGATTTGTACCGAGTGAACTCATTTAATAATTTAGTTTTAGTAAGGTTGCGTACAACGTTTTGCGGCTTTGCGAAGGAGCGGATTAGAAAGACTAAACTTTCAATTTTGAACTAACTTAAGCAAAACCATTTTTTCTATTTGCTAATTTACATTTTAAAAGCAAATAAAAAATGGTTTTGCGGATTAAATGCACAAACCTTGAATTAACCACTTAACCCGCTCTTTTGCAAAACCGATGTTGGCGGTAGTTTTTTTATCTTATTTTGTGTAGGATTTCTTTCAGTTTGGGTTCAATATTTAGTTCATCAAATAGTTTTTCCGATAAATTTAATGAGTTCTCAAAAGCCAAAACGATGTTTTTGGGATTTAAATCTGATGTTACTTTTTTATACTCTGAATACCAAATCGTGTCAATGTCCTTTTCGAGACTTTTAGTCGGACTTTCCCAATGTTGCGTTTTGCTTGTTCTTGCTCTTATAAGCCAAAGCAAGTATTTCTGCACATTTGATAAACTGTGATGAGCGTGAGCAAATTCTTCTCGTTTAATCAAGTTGCTTGTTGTCAGTACAACATTCAGTAATGATTGGCTTAACCACAAAATATTTTCATTTGTTATTCTTTCGGGCGATTTCGTTTTGATTTGATTAAGCGTTTTCGTTAAAAGTCCATCTTTGTCGGTTAGGTTCATTTGGTCAAAATCGCTAAATTCAACAATTCCGTCCCAAGATTTGATAATTTCAATTTCCTCCGTTTTTAAAAAATGGAATTCTCCTCTGACCATATTCTCGAAAATAGCAACTTCACTTCCATATTCGTTTGTAAAATATAAAGCCAAAGGATGAATTTGATTTACCCATTTTTCTGTCGAGAAATTTTCTTTATTTTTCAAGAAGATGTAAAATTCGATGTCAGAATATTTGTCTCCTTCGTTTTTGGTAAATGAACCATACATAAAAACGGCGGAAACATTTTCGTCTTGTTGAGCTATATATTTTGTTTTGTCAATCATTTGTAACTGTGTCATTTTTCTAATTTTTAAATGTTGATAATAGAAATTTTCACTACTTTTTGAAAGCAATGAAAAAGTTTTACGTTGTTTATTTTGGACAGTTACTTATAGCTTCATCGGATTATACTTTTTTATGTTCAACATTCTGTTTGGTAAAATTACCGCCAACGTTTTGGGGCTTTGCGTTCGGGCGGGATTTTCAGCAGAAAATTCCGAGCGAGCGACAAAGCCCAAATTTAAGAAAAAGTGTCGAACGGGAACGTTCGCCCCGCCTGACGCAAAACCCTTGTTACCTGCTGGCTGTATTTTCAGGCTTATGCTTTATATTATCCACTTCTTTTTTTAAATAGTTCAAACTACTTTTATAGTCTTCTGGATTGAGTTCGTCTAATTGTAGTTGTTCGATAAATTCAAAAATATCCTGTAATTTTCTGCTTGTCAGATAGTATTGCAAAACAGTTTCATTGATTCTATATTCAGGATTCAATTCAATATATTTTTTGATGAACAAATCAAAGTAAGGTTGCTGATAAACACTAAAAATATCCGCTTCGGGTGGTGCGAACTTTATCCCTTCCCAATCCAAAAGATATAATTTTTGTTTGTCTGTAATGATGTTCCAATGATGAATGTCTGTATGGCACAAACAGTATTTTAAAGTTTTTTCTTTTAAAACAGCGGACAAGTTATACCAATTTTCGATTTGATTTTTGATGCGTGAAAGGTTTGGTTTTAATGTTGATTTGATGTCCTCTTTTAGTTGGTCAAAGTTATTGCCTATCCAATCGTTTAATTTAGCAATAAGCGAAAGGTAAAATGTTTCAGAGATTTGCGAAACGTCAAAAGGAAAATTTTCTAAACGATGTAGATGGCTGATGGTTTCTGCTAATTGAAAGATTTGTTCTTCGGTCAGATTCTGTTGTCCAACTGTTTCTCCGTGAATGTAATCAAACAAAATATACACATAATTATCATCTTCACATTTGAAGTTTTCAGTTTTCGTTTTAATCAATCTGATTATTTTTCCTTTAAGCAAAGTTTGGTTATCAAGCCAATCCACAATTGGAAGGTAAATGTCAATATGCTCCGTTAGATAAGATGTTGATTTTCGACTTTTCTCATACACTTTTAAAAAATAAAAACGTCCGTTTTTGTCCTCTATTTTGTAAGCCAAAGAAGCCCAGCCACCTTGCTGTTTAGAAATTGTGTCCGTTTTGATAAGATATTTTTCTTGTAAAATTTTTGTCAATGTTTCAACCATCTTATTTTTCGGGTTTTCGTTGTCGGCTTGCAGGTAACGGGAAACGCATTGGCGAAGTGGCGGATAAATTGAACCGAAAGTTCAATTTAGCAGTGACGTAGCCGATGTGTTTCCACAGAAGCTAAATTATTAAAAAAAAGCTGAATGTGGAACACATTCGGCGGAATAAAAAGCACAAAAGTTGAATTTTGTACTTAACCCGCCATTTTGCCAATGCGATGTTATGTGTAGTTTTTTTGTATCTTTGTCAGATGAAATTATCAGATTAGCATATTTACTTTACGCAACGTATAGGAAGAGAATAGTTTAGTATTATTCTTCGTTTCCTTATTGTCTCTTATTGTAAATTAAATATGTTAAATAATGAAAAATTTCTTCGAAAGTCCTTTTAAAGGAAAAATAATCAAAGACCACATAACTAATCCCAATATAATTTCGGGTAAATATTCTTATTATTCTGGTTATTATCACGGTCATTCATTTGACGATTGTGCTCGTTATCTGTTTCCGGACAGGAATGATGTCGATAAACTAATTATCGGTTCTTATTGTTCAATAGGGAGCGGTGCAAGTTTCATAATGGCAGGTAATCAAGGTCATAAATATGATTGGATTTCCAGTTTTCCATTTTTTTATATGTCTGAATTTGATGTTTTCAGTAAAAGCCAAGATGGATTTCAAAAAGCAGGAGATACAGTTGTTGGGAATGATGTTTGGATTGGTAGTGAAGCTATGATAATGCCAGGAGTTCAGATAGGAGATGGAGCTGTTATTGGCAGTCGTGCTTTGGTTACAAAAGATGTTGAACCTTATTCAATTGTAGGGGGAAATCCAGCCAAATTGATAAAAAAGAGATTTAGTGATGATGACATCCAAAAATTGCAGGAAATGAAATGGTGGGAATGGGATGAAGAAACCCTTTTTGAAGCAATGCCAATTCTTTGTTCAAATAAAATCGATTTGTTGTACAAGTTTTTTAGAAAAATGAAATGATAAAAAGAAGGTTCCGAAATTCGGAGCCTTTTTGTTTTAACTGCGTTTGCGGCTAAAATTACACATAACGACCGAGGCTATGGGCACGGGCGGGTTGCGGGCGTATTCGCTGTCGCACAGCGACAAGGCGAATGCGGGCGCAAAACCTGCTAAGTGCACGTCAGCCAGCCTGTGAACATAGGCGTGTGTTAGGTGGTCGTAGTTTGTTGTTTTTCAGTCGTTTAAATTTCGGCCGTTTAGTGAGCTTTCACTTCGAAAACCACAATTCAGTCGCTTGTTAAACCGCATTTTCCAACCGAAAACGCTCAAATTCGTTGTAAATTTTATATTTTCTTTTTTCTTAAAGTCTAACCGCTAAACTACGCACAAATTAACGAATAAAAACTGATTTTTTTGTCTTAGAATTCATGTTTTCCGACAGTTTTAAAGTCGAGAAACTCAAATTAAATGAACTGAATGTCAGTCGGAAAGCAGAAATAGAATCGAAAATTTTTCCGTTTAAGCACTTTCACGACAGCCCGAAACGGGTTTTTTATTTTCGGGTTGTCCGTGAGTTTGTTTTTCTTTTTGTTTTTTCGTCAAGTTTGTTCGTTAACCACTTTCAGTCCGCTAAAGAGCAGAGTCTGCAAAAAATGAACTTGGTTTCCTTATATTCAAATCGGAAATCTCCATTTCCAAAATTTCGTTCGTTATATGTCGTAGTCTGAAAAGTAATAAGTCTAATTTTCTTTCCTTTAAAATCTGCGAGGAATTGTCCGCCGTGCAAACTCCCGAAAGCCAGCAAATTCAGTCTAACCGATAAGTCAAAAAGTCGAGAAGAAGCGGACAGTTCCTCAAAGATTTTTCAGCAACAAATCCGTCTTTTTCCTTTTTTTACTATGACACCTAACGACCGAGGCTATGGGCTTGGGCGGGCTGCGGGCGGATTTCCTGTCGCCACAGCGACAAAGGAAATGCGGAACGACCTAAATCAGTCAGAAAATACTCAGTACGAGGTGGTTGTTCTGCATAAATTTTTCTATCTATAATCTTATACTCCAACAATTCTTTAAGTTGTTGATTTATTACACGTTCTGTTGCATCAGGCACCTCCTTGAATATCAGACTTGGGCGTAGTGGCTTATCTCGAAGTGCTTCTATGATGCAAATTTTCCACTTTCCGCCAAGCACCTGTATAGCAATGCTATAACCACATTCTAGATATATAGGGATTTTTCTTTCAGACATAATTGTATAGTTAATTTGTAGGAACAAGATACAAAAATAGTGCGAGAATGCATTCTTTGATTATTTTGCTTATCATTCTCTTATCCTAATTCCTTCTCAAACATATACATCAATTTATCTTTTTCATTCAGTTCTACACTTCTGCTTACCTTTTTATTGGTGATTTGATAGCCCGAAAATCGAGTAACAAAAATGCCCAAGCCTTGAGTGTAGGAGCTGACTTCTGCTGAGTATTCTTTACTAGTATCTAAAGGAATTTCACCCAAAATAGTAGTCCAATCACCATCTGAAGTAATAGTAGATATTTCGCCTTGCATCTTGTTGATGTCTGTAATAGCCCTAGCATTCACAGCTATTGGAATTTGCAATTTAAAATCTAAGATTGGCTCCAACAACTCAACATCAGCTTGTTGTAAAGCCAATCGAAAAACATAGGGAGCTAAACTTCTAAAGTCGGCAGGTGTGCTCACTGGACTATAATAGATTCCGTGAGAAAAAGTGACTTTAAGGTCGGTTACTTTCCAGCCATACAAACCCGATTCACAGGCTTTCTTGACTCCATCGAATACTGCATTCTGAAAAGATTGATTCAAGTAGCCCAATGAAATATCGCTCTCTATCGTAAGTCCCGCACCGATTGGCAAAGGTTCTATAATCAAGCCAATAGATGCCCAATAAGGATTAGGTGGCACTTCGATATGAATGGTGTATTCCGATTTCGTTTTCAGACGTTCCTTATAAATCGTTTTCACCTCTTCAAAGTAAGCATCTACCGAAAATCGCTCCTCCAACAAAGTCAAAATAACTTCCCGTTGAGTTGCTCCATAAAGAGAAACTTCTAGCTCATTATTATCAGCATTGATACCAAACGTTAAAGATGGATCTTCTACCGATAATACATTCATAGCAGAAATTAATTTACTCCTATCCTCTACTTTGGCAGGATGTATAGATGATTTGAGAGCAGGACTAGGAATATTCAATTTATCAAATAAACTTGGCATTGTTCCTAAATAATCACCTACCATCAGACTTTCGGCATGGTCTAAAATTGCAATATCGTTTGTAGAAACTTCATCTACATCTATTTCGTTTCCAGCGTAAAAGGTCTTTAAACTTCTTATTTTCAGATTCTCATCTGAGCCATTGAGGTTGTATGATTTTCTTGTTCTAAGGCTTCCCCCTATAATCTTTAGATAGGCTCGTTTCTGTTCCTTCTTATTATGCTCAATTTTATAGACATAGGCAGATAAATCGTTCTCTTGAGGTAGAGATGTTTCAATAAAAGTAGTGATTGAGTTTAGCAAATCTTCGATACCAATGCCATACATTGCTGAGCCATGGTAGATAGGATGTAGTTTAGCGAATTGAACAAGATGAATCATTGAACTCCAATAGTCTGAATTTGAGAGTTGCGTATCGCTTAAGTATTTTTCAAGCAAAGAATCATCTTTCTCCAAAATTGTTTCTCTGTCCTTTTCTGATATGTTGTGTATTGTACAGCTAGAAGTTAAAATCTTGCCATCAACGGATTGCATAAGAAGAATATCTTTTGAAAGGCTATTTTGTATTTCGAAATAAAGCTGATTTAGATTTACTCCCTCTCTATCTATTTTGTTGATAAATAGAATGGCTGGAATTTCTAGTTGTTGCAAGACATTGAACAACAATCTCGTTTGAGCTTGAATACCCTCTTTAGCAGACACCACAAGAATAGCACCATCTAGCATTCTAAAAGTGCGTTCCACTTCTGCTAGAAAGTCCATGTGTCCAGGAGTGTCGATAATATTAATCTTTGTATCGTTCCATTGAATAGACGTTGTAG
This sequence comes from Empedobacter stercoris, assembly GCF_025244765.1. Taxonomy (NCBI): domain Bacteria; kingdom Pseudomonadati; phylum Bacteroidota; class Flavobacteriia; order Flavobacteriales; family Weeksellaceae; genus Empedobacter; species Empedobacter stercoris. The sequence goes on from NZ_CP104212.1 coordinate 20,144, forward strand.
AAGCTCTAACGGTGATACCTCTTCGTTTTTCAATATCCATCGAATCGGTTGTGGTATTACCTTTGTCCACACTTCCACGTACCTCAGTTGCTCCACTAGCAAATAGCAAGTTCTCAGTAATGGAGGTTTTTCCTGCATCAATATGTGCAAGAATACCTATATTTATAGTTTTCATTTGATTTTGTAAATAATATAGCGGATGCTTTGTAGAAATGCATCACATAAAAAATACATCCTTGATGGTAGAATGTACCACAAGAACTTGAATTCGTATTTCTAATTATATTATTTACTGCCGCATAGTGTGACAAAGGTAGAAAATAAATTTTAAAATCAACCCTACATTCAAGTTGAAAATGCAACTTT